>NZ_CP031448.1 GCF_003391095.1 Austwickia chelonae
GTAAATACTCGCCTTCGATGTGAGAAGAAACCTTTAGAGGAAGGTTTGATCATGGCGGACGAGTGGCCTCATCTGGCGATGAGAGCTTTGTTGGTTTAGGCGTAGAGGTCGCTTCGTCCGCCGTTTGCAAGGAAGGAGCGAGCTTCTGTGCTGGACGTTGACCCGTAGTGACGTATCGCTGCTGATATGACGTTGTCGTCGAAGATCGTCTTGCCCTCAGTGCGCTGGTAAGTCCGATTTACGGCAAACATCGTCGCGACGGCATCGAGGTCTTCTCCCCGCGTGATAGCGCCTTCTCTGGCCATGGCCAGGATGCCCATGCCCATTGGGGTAAGAGTATCGCCAGGGGGCCAGGAAACCTTTTTTCCTAATGCTTCAGAGAAGACATTTAGGTCGGTTTGCGTCAGCATTCCTTGGCCCGGCCCGCCATGAATTTTCTCACCTCTCCAGGTCGGCGCATTAGATCGCGCTGAAGCGAAAACTCCGGGTGAGCGTGACACGCCTTCGATGCTCATATAACTCCTCAGGGGGTGTATGAAACGTTTACGGTTGAGTAAACCGTAACGTTTCCGCCCACAATGGGATCGTATCTAGTCCCATCGGCAGGGTGGCTGGGGTTGTACCAAGCAACATGCATTTGGAGTTTTGTGTTCGCCGGATATCCAGCAAAAGCACTTGTCGTCCCCGAGAAAGTGTTTCCCAGGTAGAGACATTCATTCGGAGAATTTGCGACGCACAAAAACGCGTAAGGAGTGCCGGTGATGTTAGCGCTGCTCGTGGTTTTATTTACTGTGGCCACATAAGTAAATGAAACATTGGTAATTTTTCCACTACCAGGGACACTTTCCGGAGGGGTTATCTCTCCGCCCGGAGTGTACTTGTTATAGAGGTATATCGTCGGCCCGCTCGCGCCTGAAGACCATGTGCTATCGGCTGCATTGGCCGTCGCTGAAGTCGTGGCTGTAGAGAGCGCGCTCAGCATCAGTGCAGCTGCAAGGCCAGCTGTTTTCTTGCAGAGTGAAGCAATGGGATCCTCCAGGAGTAATCCCTCGCCTAATGTTAATCGGCAAGGGGCGGATGGAATGAGAGGTTTCTTCGCTAGGCCTCCTGATCCAAACTGTAAATAAATGGCGGAGTGCCGCGAATTTCTATGCCCGCAAGCCTAATTGACGTGAAAACTATCCTCAATAAATAAAAAAATGATGATTTTCACATCTTTTTTACTTAAGAATCCGTCGTTCCTGCCGAAGGAGACTGCTTGTCCGTCTCCTGCTGGGCTAAGTAGCGGCGTGCATCATGAACGAGACGCTTCGCTGTTCCTAACGGACAACCTATTTGTTCTGCTATTTTCGAGTAAGGCAGACCTTGTTCCCTCAGAGATAACGCTTCTGCTCGCCGACGTGCTGCGCGTGTTAAGTACTCTTCTCGAGGTTCTGCGATGATGCGCCGTATGCTCCGCTCCGAGATGCCAAAACGCTTCGCCGCTTCTTTGGCTGTTATTGATCGGCGTTGAGGAAGCTCAGCACCCATTGGAGAAAGCCTTTCTAGCCGCTGCAATCTTTTCAGTAGGTTGGAAGCCGTGGGTGCGGTTGGCGGTTTGGAGGCGGGGGGTGACTGTTTTGGGTCGTTGGCCGCGGGTGCGTTGTCGGTTGCTGAAGTGTTGGTCGTAGGCCTGGGGTCCGCCTTGGTGCCAGAAGGTGCGCCAGGTCCAGCGTGCGACAGAGCGGGCTAGGTGGGCTACTTCAGGGTCGGGTAGGGGTCCGCGGGTGAATTCTTCGCCGATGAGGGCCAGGTTGCGGTCGTGGGCGTAGGCGTGGGTGACCTCGTCCCACTCGCGGGCGTCGTGGGCGTAGCGGCGCCAGGCGCGGTAGGCCCATCGTCGGGTCAGGTCGAATAGGGCGCAGTTCCGGCCGATAAGGCTGGTGGTCAGGGTTTTTCGTGGCTCGTACCGGGGCAGTAGGTCCAGGTCGTCCAGGGCTCGGGCCAGGTCGCGTAGTCCGTAGAGCGCTTCAGCATGACCCCACAGGGGCAAGTGGGCTGCATGGTAGGGGTTTTTGGTGAGGCGTCCGGCGTAGTGCAGGTCGCCTTCTAGGGCGTTGAACAGCCCGGATTCGACTCTGGCCAGCAGGTTCATGGGGGCGCGGTGTCCGGCATCGGTCAGGCAGACCGGGGCGTTGAGGGCGTAGACGATGTGCCCGGAGTGCGTCAGCGGGTTCAGCGCGATGTACGAGGGCTGAGGCAGCCCGCGCAGCCCGGCGATCAGGTCGGCGTCGGCGCCGTCGTGGTCGGTCACGATCAGGGAGCGGACCGCCAGAGGGTTCGCTTCGACGTAGGGCAGTCCTAGGGCCACTTCGCGGGTGTGGCGGCGTACGCCGCTGGGGGCCGTGGAGTCCTTGACCGAGCCCGCCAACGGAGCCCGAGGCAACCAGTGCGTAGAAAATTCGTCCGCGAAGGAAGCCGAGTTCATGTCGGACACATTCGCAGATCAAGCGAGAAAGTTCATCTAGGACACGCCGAACCAAATCAGATAGTTCGGCTCCGCCGGGTGGTTTGCGTGGTCGTTGAAGTTGGCTTGAAGAGCTCTCTGCACCCGGGCTGACCTGCGCTTCTCCCGCTGGCGCGGCGCTTCGGACCGCTCTGGAGGCCGGTGGGGCGTCTGCGAGGGCGAAATCTGGCTCTGGCGGGTGTGTCGAACAGGCCCCGAACGGACCCGAAAACGGACCCCAACCGGATTGCGAATCGGCCCCGGCAACCGAAGGCCCGCCCACGGTCCCCAGACGCCTCCAGCGCCGTGCGCCCGCTCCCTGGTGCCTCCCGGGGCTCACAACGGCTCTCAGAGGCTCTCAGAGGCTCTCAGAGGCTCTCAGAGCCGTTCTGCGGCCGTTCCACGCGGGAACCGCACGACCGGACGCCCGGAGTGCTCACACGCGCTTGAGAGAGCCCCAGAGAGCCGTCCTCGAGCTCGATGGGTCCGGAGCGAGGCGGAGCAAGCTAGAGCGAACGGGCACCTTAAGAAATTTTTCGGTGCCACCCCACCTGAAACCTCAGCCCGTTCCGGGACGCTGCGCTGGGCCGACCGTGCGTGCTTGCACGCACGCATCCACACACGCAGACAAGCCCCTTCCAGGACGCCCCTGCGTGGCCCTCCCGATTCGAAGTGACCCGCACCGCCCACACCGGAACCCAAACCCCCAAGTCCCACACACCTCATGCATTCCAGGACCCGAGACACACCCCGTCCACGAAAAACCTCGAACACCAGAGCCGGCGAGTGGATCCGCCGCCCCGCCGGCGGTCCTCTCACCGGGGAACGAACCAGCACGTCACCACGGCTAAACCAGGACAGAAAACACCCCAAGACCGGAGGCCTTCACCAGCCTGGACCGACCACATCCCGGACACCACACCCGACCGCGAACGACCGATCAGCGACCACCCAACCGGTACCTCCAGGCCGTCGCGATCGCACCGCACACCACTGAGAAAAAGTTTCGTTGACAACCTTAATAAGGTGCCGGTATGACCCTGGAGATCACCGGCACCCCCTGCCCCCGATGCGGGGACCCCGTCCCCACCTGTGGCCGAGGACGTCCCCCGATCTGGTGCTCAGACGCCTGCAAAGTCGCCGCCTCCCGAGAACGCTCCGCAGCCCGCCGCGGCGTCATCGCCGTAGAAGTCCACGAAGTCCACCGCACCCGAGAACCCACCTGGGACGAACTCATCGCCCGCGTCCTGGCCTCACCCCAAGCCACCGAACGCGTCCTGCGCGGAGCCCTCGAAGCCTCCCAAACCCACTGGACCGAACCCCAACGGAACCGCACACGGCAAACACTCCGCGAGATTTGCCACGA